>NZ_CP034889.1 GCF_005083345.1 Buchnera aphidicola (Aphis nasturtii)
TATTGTGTAAATTTATTTTTTAATATTTTATTCTTTAAACACTGAGAAAAAATTATGAATTCAAAAGTTATTATTTTTGATACTACGTTACGTGATGGAGAGCAAGCATTACAAGCAAGCTTAAGTGTAAAACAAAAATTACAGATTGCATTATCTTTGGAAAATGCAGGTATAGATATTATTGAGGTTGGTTTTCCTGTTTCTTCACCAGGAGATTTTAAATCTGTAAGAGAAATATCTAAAAAAGTTAAAAATAGTAAAATATGTAGCTTAGCTCGTTGTGTTAATAAAGATATCGATGTTGCAGCAGAAGCAATGTCTCAATCAGAATCATTTCGAATACATATTTTTTTAGCAACTTCAATATTACATATGGAATCTAAACTAAATAAAAATTTTGATGAAATTATAGAAATGGCAGTGTCTTCTGTTAAAAGAGGGTTACGTTATACAGATGATATTGAGTTTTCTTGCGAGGATGCTAGTAGGACAACAATAGATAACTTGTGTAAAATTATTGAAAAATTGATAAATGCAGGTGTGAAAACGATTAATATACCAGATACAGTAGGATATACAGTTCCTAATGAATTATCTTTAATTATTAAAAATTTATTTCAACGTGTACCTAATATTGATAAATCTATTATTTCAGTGCATTGTCATGACGATTTAGGAATGGCAGTGGGAAATTCAATATCCGCTATAGAAGCAGGTGCTAGACAAATAGAAGGAACTATTAACGGTATTGGAGAGCGAGCTGGTAATACAGCATTAGAAGAAGTTATTATGGCAATCAAAGTTAGACAAGATATTTTGAGGGTATCAACTAACATCAAACATCAAGAAATATATCGTACTAGCAAAATAATCAGTGAAATTTGCAATATGCCTATCCCACCTCATAAAGCAATAGTAGGAAGTAATGCATTTGCACATTCTTCTGGAATTCATCAAGATGGTGTATTAAAAAACAGAAAAAATTATGAAATTATGGAACCTAGTAGTATAGGATTAAAAGAAGTTAAATTAAATTTAACATCTAGATCAGGTAGAGCTGCTGTAAAACATTATATGACAGAGATGGGTTATAAAGAAGCAGATTATAACATAGATGAATTATATACAGCATTTCTTAAATTAGCAGATAAAAAAGGGCAAGTTTTTGATTATGATTTAGAAGCGTTAGCATTTTTTAATACACAACAAGATGAATCAGAATATTTTTCATTATCTTTTTTTAGTGTTCAATCTATTTCTAATGGTTTGTCTACTGCTTCAGTAAAATTATTATGCGGAAAAAATGTGTTTATAGAATCTGCTACTACAATTAATGGCCCAGTAGATGCTATTTATCAAGCCTTAAATAGAATTACACATTTCCCTATAATTTTACAAAAATATCAATTAATAGCAAAAGGGAAAGGTAAAGATGCTTTAGGTCAAGTTAATATTTTAGTTAAATATAAAGAAAGACAATTTCATGGTGTCGGCTTAGCTACTGATATTATTGAATCTTCTGCACAAGCTATGATTAATGTTTTAAATACTATATGGAAAGTTAATCAAGTTAATAAAAAACTAAAAATTTTAAAAGTAAATAATTAAATTCTTTTATTTTAATTTATTAAATTTATAAATTGGAAAATATTTAATATGAAAAAAAAGTTTCGTATTGCCGTTTTACCTGGAGATGGTATAGGTCCAGAGGTTATGCAAGAAGCCTATAAGATTTTAGATGTTTTAAAAAAACATTTTTTTCTATCGTTGGCGATAGAGGAATTTGATGTTGGTGGTATAGCTATTGATAAATATGGAACAGCTTTACCTTCAAAAACAATAATCGGTTGTGAAAATTCTGATGCAATTTTATTTGGATCAGTCGGAGGTAGTAAATGGAATTTTTTACCACCTGAATTGCAACCTGAAAGAGCTGCTTTATTACCCTTAAGAAAGCATTTTAATCTTTTTTCTAATTTAAGACCAGCTAAATTATATTCAGAACTGAAACATTTATCTCCTCTTCGAAATGAAATTGTAAATGATGGTTTTGATATATTATGTGTCAGAGAATTAACTGGTGGTATTTACTTTGGAAAAAATAAAGGTAGATCAGTTGATAATAAAAATAATATATATGCTTTTGATACAGAAATTTATTATGAATTTGAAGTTCGTCGAATTGCTAATTTAGCTTTTCAAATCGCTCAGTCTAGAAAGAGAAAAATTTGTTCAATTGATAAAGCAAATGTTCTTGAAAGTTCTTTTTTATGGAGAGAAACAGTAGATAAAGTTTCTAAAAATTATCCTAATGTTAAATTATCTCATTTGTATATTGATAATGCTTCTATGCAACTTATTAAAGATCCGAATCAATTCGATGTCTTGCTTTGTTCTAATCTCTTTGGAGATATTCTTTCTGATGAATGTGCTATGATTACTGGTTCTGTTGGTATGCTTCCGTCTGCTAGTTTAAATCAAAAAAATTTCGGTTTATATGAACCTGCTGGGGGATCTGCTCCTGATATTAAGGGTCTCAATCTTGCTAATCCAATAGCTCAAATACTCTCTGTTTCTATGTTAGTAAGATATAGTATGAATTTACCTCAGATAGCAGATAAAATTGATTTATCTGTTCATCGTTGTTTAATAGAGGGATATAGAACAATAGATATATCTAATGGTAAAAATTACATTAAAACTACTGAAATGGGTAATATTATTACTAAATTTTTAATCGATGGAAAATGAAAATGAAAAAAACTTTATATGAAAAAATATATGATGCTCATATTGTACATAAAGAGGAAGAAAATATATCTATTTTATATATAGATTTGCATCTATTACATGAAGTTACATCGCCTCAAGCGTTTGATTCATTACGTAAGAAAAACAGACTTGTTCGTCAACCTAAAAAAACATTTGCTACAATGGATCATAATGTTTCCACAGTAAGTAAAAATATTGATGCTTCTGGTCCTATGGCAAAAATACAAATGGAACAATTAATTAAAAATTGTAATGAATTTAACATATCATTATATGATTTAAATAATTTAAATCAAGGGATCGTACATGTAATAGGTCCTGAAAATGGCATGACTTTACCTGGTACAACAATAGTATGCGGTGATTCTCATACATCGACTCATGGTGCGTTTGGCGCATTAGCTTTTGGCATTGGAACTTCAGAAGTTGAACATGTTCTTTCAACACAAACGTTAAAACAACAACGTTTTAAGAATATGAAGATTGAAATAATTGGTAAAATTAAAAATTTTATTACAGCTAAAGATGTTATTTTGTTTGTTATAGGACAGTTAGGAGCTTCTGGGGGCTCTGGTTATGTCATTGAATTTTGTGGAAATATAATTAAAGATATGTCTATGGAACAACGAATGACAATTTGTAATATGGCAATTGAAATGGGTGCTAAATCCGCATTAATTGCTCCTGATGAAATTACATATACATATTTAAAAGATAAATTATATTCGCCCTATGGACAACATTGGAAAAATGCAATTGATTATTGGAAAACATTGAAAACAGATAAAGATGCTTTTTTTGACAAAGAATTAACTATTGATGTTACTGATTTATCTCCTCAAATAACTTGGGGTACAAGTCCAGATCAAGTTTTATCAATAAATCAAAAAATACCAGATTATAAATTTTTTCATGATCCTATAAAGAAAAATTTAGCTAAATCTGCATGTAATTATATGAATTTAAAACCAGGAATGTACCTAACAGATGTTAAGATTGATAAAGTTTTTATCGGATCTTGTACAAATTCTCGTATAGAGGATTTAAGATCAGCTGCTGAAATATTAAAAAATAAAAAAATTTCAAATAACGTAAAAGCCATTGTTGTTCCTGGATCAGGTTTAGTTAAAAAACAAGCTGAAAAAGAAGGTTTAGATAAAATTTTTCTTAATGCAGGTTTTGAATGGAGGTTGCCGGGGTGTTCAATGTGTTTAGGTATGAATGATGATAAATTATATAATTCTGAACGTTGTGCTTCTACTAGCAATAGAAATTTTGAAGGTCGTCAGGGAAGGGGGGGGAGGACACATTTAGTAAGTCCAGTAATGGCTGTTGCCGCAGCTATACATGGAAAATTTTTTGATGTGAGAAATTTAAAATAATGAGATTAATTTAAAATGTTTAAATCTACTGAATACCAAGGTACTGTTGTACCTTTAAACGTATCAAATATAGATACGGATACTATTATTCCTAAACAATTTTTACAAAAAGTAAACAAAAGTGGCTTTGGTAAATATTTATTTCATGACTGGAGATATCTTGATAAAAATCAATCTAAAATCAATCCTAATTTTATTTTAAATAACAAGATTTATAAAAATGTTAGTATTTTATTAACCCAAGACAATTTTGGTTGTGGTTCTTCAAGAGAACATGCTGTTTGGGCTTTATTAGATTATGGTTTTAAAGTAATAATTGCTCCTAGTTTTTCCGATATTTTTTATACTAATAGCTTTAATAATAAACTTTTATTAATTGTTTTAAAAAAAATTGAAATTGATTATTTATTTAATTTGTTTAATAAAAAAATAAAAATTAAATTAGATATTGATTTAATACATAATAAAGTAAATTTTCAAAATGAAAGTTTTTTATTTAATTTAAATGATTTTCAACGTTTTTATTTATTAAATGATTTAGATAATATAGATTTAACTATGCAGTTTGATGATAAAATTAAATCTTATGAAAGTAAAATACCTGCTTTTTTCTTAAAAAGAAAAAAATTTAGTGCTTAAAAAATTTTAAATAGCGAATTTTAAAAAACTTCGCTATTTTTTTATGTTATATATTATTTTTATTTATATTTTAAAAAAATGTTATTTTGCATTTATTATATAGAAAGCATTTATAAAAAAAAATAATATGCATTTATCATATTAAAAAAAAAAAAATAGTGATTTTGCAATATAAAAAATTTTATAAAATAAGTATTTTTGAGATTTTTAGAAAAAATTTGATAATTTTCAATAAATTATTATGAATAGTACAGAGATATGACATTGAAAATGTGATTAAGATGGATTTTTTAATTATCAGGGTATGTATTTTTTGCTATTTTTCGTAAATAGTAATAACTAATATTCACTTGCTTTTTTAAACCACTGGGCCCCATTTTTGTTAATTCGCTAATAGAATATTTACCTACTAAAGCGCGCAGAATTTTTTGTCTTGCTTCTTTTTCATCTAACGCTATTAAACGCTGTGCATTTTTTTTCTTTTTATAAAAAGTATGTTTAGATATTCTATATTTAAAAAGATTTCTCATTTGAGTATCTTTTGCTTTTGTTTTTGCTTCAGAAATTGTTATAGGTTTTAATCCCTTAGTAATAAGATTTTTATTAATCCACCCTAATTGTTGTTTCTTAGCATTTATTAATTTTTTTTCAGAAACATCAAAAAGCATGAAGAATAGTGGTGTAAGTGTTATCATTTTAGGCATATAATTACCTAGTACCTTATCCCATATTTTTTTACAGGTTACAAAACCCATAGGCTCCATAAAGTGTGTGATTAATCTAGACGCACGTGTAATTGATTTATTACCTGCTTTTGATATTGTAGATAATCCGCATTCATCCGAAAGTTGCTCTACTGATGCTTGTACTAATTCTGATGAAATGTTAAAATGATATAGCATAGCTAAAACCATAGCTCTCATTGCACATGCGCGATGTTCATTTAATCTTCTGATTCTTTTTATCGGGATACCTGTTTTAATATTTTTAGGTTGAATAACATAATTTAGTTCGCATCTTGCTACATCTATTTCTGATGCTTTTTTCATTGCGAAATAAATAAATGATGGACGACGTTTGTCGTTTTTAGGGGGTGTAAAAAATGGATTTTTATTATTTATATAGCTTTTTCTAAATGACATAATATAATTTTTTCAAAAAGTGTTGTAAAATATAATTGTTGGATAATTTAATTTTTAAGATTATGCCTGTTATTTAACGATACATATTTAACATAAATTAAAAATTTTTTCAATATAATTTTAAAAAATTTTTACATAATTAAAAAATATTAAAGATATTATCTTTAATTATGTAAAAATTTTTTTCAATTGATGTATTTACATTAAATATACTTTTACATAAGTTAGGAATAGAAATGGAAAAATTTATTGAAAAATCAATATATGCTTCTCGTTGGTTAATGTTCCCTGTATATGTTGGTTTGTCGTTTGGATTTATCTTGTTAACATTAAAGTTTTTTCAACAAATAGTTTTTATTTTACCTGATATTTTAGCAATGTCAGAATCTGGTTTAGTTTTAGTAGTTTTGTCTTTAATTGACATTGCACTAGTAGGAGGGCTTCTAGTTATGGTAATGTTTTCAGGATATGAAAATTTTATTTCCAAAATGGATATAGAAGATAATCAAAAAAGATTAGGTTGGATGGGTACAATGGATGTTAATTCAATTAAAAACAAAGTTGCATCATCAATAGTTGCAATATCATCTGTACATTTGCTACGTCTCTTTATGGAAGCAGAAAGAATTTTAGATAATAAAATTATGTTATGCGTAATTATTCATTTAACATTTGTATTATCAGCTTTTGGAATGGCATATATTGATAAAATGAGTAAAAAAATAAAACATTAATTAAAATTTTTAGCGACTTGTTTTAAAGTTATTTGAAAGCATTTTAAATTTATGTTATAAATTGATGATTATATTTTAGTGATAAATAAATTATCTAACTAACCATTTTATTTTAATATATTTTCAAAAAATATATTCTATATTCAAGCGTATTATTTTGGTGTCTAGAAAAAATTATATATATAATGTAAAACCAGTATTTAATCCTCCTAAGAGTGATAAAAAAAGATCTAGTTTTATTGAATATGCAATGAAAAAAGCATCAGAGGTAGATGTTGCAAGAAGCACACTAAATTATACTTTATTAGCAATAAATCCTGAAACTGGTAGTATTTTACCTCGATTTAGAAGATTAAATGAACATCGCGCATGTGCAATGAGAGCTATGGTTATAGCTATGTTATATTATTACAATATGGAATCTCATTTAGTAGAAGCTTCGATTGAAAAATTATCAGATCAATGTGGATTATCTACAATATCAAAATTAGGCAATAAATCAATTACACGTGCGTCTAGACTAATTAGTGATTTTTTAGAACCTATGGGTTTTATAAAGTGCAAAAAAGAAAAAACTAAATTTTCTAGTAATTACACACCAAAAAAAATATTTTTAACTCCAATTTTTTTTATGTTATTGCATATTCCAAAGTCAAAGATAAATGAATATTTATTTGAATATAAGAAAAATTCTGAAGTTTTGAAAATTATCGAAAAAAAAATATTTATTTCATTTTCAGATATAAAAATTATTTTAAATTTAGATGAAAAATCTGCTAAGAATAAGATTCTTAATGCTTTAATTAATTTTTATACAGCACATGAATTAACACAAATTGGTCCTCAAGGCCTTAAGAAAAAGATAAATATTGAATATAATAACATATGCAATTTATATAAAGGCTAAAAAATAAATTTACACAATA
>NZ_CP034890.1 GCF_005083345.1 Buchnera aphidicola (Aphis nasturtii)
CATTTTTCGGAGTACTCGGTCCAGGTGATAACATTAAAATAGGATTGATCATTTGTTTAATGGCATTTAATATCGTTTTTATCGTAACAGTATTTCTATAAATCAATACATTATTATTTTTATTTCTTAATTGCTCAACAAGATTATAAGTGAAGGAATCAATATTGTCTAAAAGTAAAATATTCGCCATTTTTAAAAATATCCTAATTTTATTTAACAATGCGCTGTTTTTATGGCATTGATTACTGCTTTTGCTTTGTTTAAACTCTCTTTTACTTCGGCTTCAGCAATTGAATTAAAAACGACACCAGCACCTGCTTGAATTGTTGCGATTTCGTTTTCTACATAAGCCGATCGTATGGTAATACAGGTATCTAGATTGCCTAAATCTGTAAAATAACCTATAGCTCCACCATAACTTCCTCTTTTTTCTTTTTCGTACTCTGCTATTAATTCCATAGCGCGAATTTTAGGAGCTCCTGTTAATGTTCCCATGTTCATACAGGCAGCATACGCATGTAATGCATCAAGACCTATTTTTAGCTTGCCTATAACTCTTGATACGAGGTGCATTACATGAGAGTATTTATCGACCCTTACTAAATCAGAGACATATCTTGATCCCGGTTTACAAATACGAGCAAGATCGTTCCTAGCGAGATCTACCAGCATCAAATGTTCTGCCAGTTCTTTATGATTAGTTCTCATTTCTAATTCGATTCTACTGTCTAAATCTAAATCTATTTTCCCGTTTTCATCAAAGCCCCGGGGTCTAGTACCTGCAATAGGGTAAAGTTCGATTTGTCTTGTTTGTTCATCGTATTTTAATGAACTTTCCGGCGAAGCTCCAAATAATGTAAAATTTTTATCTTGCATAAAAAACATATAAGGACTGGGGTTGCTTTTTTTAAGTTTTTGATAAGCAGACAATGAATTAGGACAGGGTAAATAAAATTTTCGAGATGGTACTACTTGAAAAATTTCACCTTTTTGAATTAATTTTTTTAGCTTCTTTATTATAGAGCAATATTGATCGTCATTCATATTTGAAGTTAAATTAATATTGTGTATTTTAATTTGATCTATTTTTTTCAACTGTTGATTTAATTTATTTTTTATTTCTTGTGTTCTTTCTTGAATTCTTTTTTTTTCATTGATATTTTGAGAAAAAATACTACTTTGAATTAAACAGGTTCTCTTTTGGTGGTCTAAAACAAGCAGGGTTTCAGCTAAATAAAAACAAAAATTTGAACATTTTTGATCGCCTATTAGATCAGGCAGAGTTTCGAACGTGGATATAAGATCATAAGAAAACAAGCCACCAAAAAACATTGCTTTAGGTATATTGTTTTTATTTTGAAAGATTTTCATGATGAATCTAAAGGCATCTAACACTGACAATGAAAACAATTTTTCATCTTCATTAAGATTTTTAGGAATATTGGGAAAAATGAGGATAATATTTTTATTTTCTTCCTGTATTTCTATGTATTTAGGGATATGAGTTTTTAAAATTAATAAGATACTTTCTCCATTCGTAGATACAGGAGTTAACTGAACTGAATTTTTTTCGCATGTAAAACGAATGGCGCTGTCTATAATCATAATGCTTTCTAAAGCATTTTTTTTATGAATTTCAGCTGTTTCTAGTAATAATGTTGCTGGTTTTGATGCACAAAGGTGATTAAAGATTAGTGTTGGATCGGGATGATAATGTGCCTTGTTTTGAATGATTTCAATTTCATGTAGGCTATTTTGCATGAGATTAAGTTTCTTTTTTATAAATGTATAATAAATAATAACGAATTTGATATATTAAAGCAATGATGCCATATTTTTTTTATTTTTTAAATTTATTAGTGTATAATAATATTTAAATTATATTTAAACATGTTAAATATAAATAAACCATTAATTATATTATATATTTAAATAAATAAGTCATTAATAATATTGTTTAAAATCAAAAGAAATAACAATAAATTATATATACATTATTAAATATATTTCTTTATCTTTATATTTATAAAGAATTTTTTAATCGCTTAAAACAACTTATTTTTTTTATCTAAATCATTGTATTTAAAAGATTTTTTTTTTTTTTTTTACATTTTTATTTTGTCTACGTCTAATTTTTTAAAATATATATACATAACTTATCCCCAAAGTTATAAACATGTTAATAAAATGAGTTAAAGGGGAGTTAAAAAATAATAAAATGATATAAAACATATACTTATAATGATCAATAAATAAAAAATAACTTATTTTTCTTGTTTTTTTAAAAAACTTATACACAGAAATTGTGGATAACTTTTTATTCCAATTGTTTTTATTCAATAGCATGTAATGCTGTATCATTCACGATCAGTCATTGTAATATTTGTTTTTTTTTATATGAGAATATAATTTTTTAAAAAATTGTTAAATTTATTATTGTTTAAAAGTGTTTTAATGCTCATTTACTTTAATTATAGATGTAATGAATAAACGAGGTGAGCAGTTTTGATGTGTTTATCGGGGGGGGTCAATTTATGTTAATCCAATGCGTATATAATTCATGTATACAGCTTAATCAGCTCAACTGTGCGCGATATTTGATGATGTTTACATGGAAAATACATTTTAACGTTTAGCATTTGAATAATGTTTTAATTTAATTATTAATTGTAAATAAATATGGAATTTTATGTAAATTCCATATGTAAATATTTTTTATCCACATTATTGATATTTCATAGCCCCCCAATTAATGATTTTTTCCAAAATTAATGTACCAGATACAGTTAAAATAGACTCTGGATGAAACTGAAATCCACACACATAATCTACATTGTTTCTCACTGACATGATCATATTGTTAAAATAAGAATTAATGATAAAATTTTTAGGAATTTTATTGCATACCAGCGAATGATATCGTGCCACCGGTAATGGTTGAGGCAGGCCTTCAAACATCTCTAAACCATCGTGGTTGATGAAAGATGCCTTTCCATGGAATATCTCACCTGCATATCCGATCACTCCACCATACGCCTCTACAATTGCCTGATGACCTAAACAGATTCCGACAATGGGTATGTTTCCTTTTACTGTATTACT